>NZ_CP046655.1 GCF_009759685.1 Acinetobacter baumannii
GTCTATTGTACAACCTAGTTTAATTATAAATTTATTATTAGAAATGAGTGAATTAATCGTAAAGGATAATGCTCTAATTCAAGCAAGTTATACCTTAGATACAGTTGAACAAAGACTGATCCTATTAGCCATTGCTGAAGCTCGAGAAACTGGACATGGGATAACTGAAAATAGTCTTTTAGAAGTACATGCAAGTAGTTATATAAATACTTTTAATGTCGAGAAACATACCGCTTATACCGTACTCAGAGAGGCATCTAAAAGCTTATTTGATCGCTATGTCACATACCATGACATTAATCCTAAGACAGGTAAGGATCGTAGCTTTCATTGTCGTTGGGTCGACAAAATTGGGTATGAATCTCAATCAGGAATTATTTTCCTACGATTCACCCAAGATATCGTTCCACTCATAACTCGACTTGAAGAAAATTTCACTAAATATGAATTGCAGCAGGTTTCTAGGTTAAGTAGCTCATATGCTATTCGGCTATACGAGCTATTAATTCAATGGAGATCTGCCGGAAAAACGCCACTTTTTGATCTATCTATCTTTAGACAACAACTTGGTGTCAAACCTCATCAATACAAAACAATGAGTAACTTTAAAACATATGTTTTAGATTTTGCTCTTAAGCAGGTAAATGAGTTAACCGATATAACAGCTAAATATGAGCAACATAAAAAAGGGCGTTCTATTTCAGGTTTTTCATTCACTTTCAAACAGAAAAAAATGAGTAATCTGCCAATAAAAAATAAGCGTGACCCAGACACTATAGATATTTTCTCAAAAATGACAGATGCTCAACGCCATCTGTTTTCCCACAAACTGTCAGAACTTCCTGAAATGGGAAAGTATTCTCATGGTACAGAAAGCTATCCGCAATTCGCTGTACGCATTGCAGAAATGCTTCAAAACCCAGAAAAGTTTAAAGAACTCTATCCTTATCTCCAAAAAGTAGGCTTCAAAGCTGCATAGAAGATAGACTTGCTGATTTGTCTATTAGACAGTCTAATAGACACTAATTTTTTACAAGATTAGGCAGAGATTTACACATGAAAAGCCTTACAGTTCTTGAGCTTTCTAAGCTTTACAATATTAATCGACAAACCATTTACAACAATATAAAGAAAGGTATTTTAAGTAAAAATTCTGACAATAAGATTGATCTTGCAGAAGCGATCCGGGTATTTGGTGAGCCAGTACAAAAACAGAGTGTAAAAGAAACTGTAAAAGTAGACAGTCCAACTTCGGCAGAAGTTTTACTCCTTAGACAGCAGATAGACCTACTAAAAAATCAGCTAGATGATGCAAAAAATAGAGAAAGCTTCTATCAAAATCAAATTGAAACTATGCAACGCCTATTGGAAGCTCCAAAAACCAATACAACACAATCTGATGATCCTGGATCAACACAGGCAGAATCCACAGTAGAAGAAAAAGAGGACGTCATAGCTATGCCTCCTAAGGAGTCAGAGGTTATCGAGAATAAGCGTATTCCAGTCCCTGAACATATTGAGCCAGAACCAGAAAAAAGGGGCTTCTGGAGCCGTTTTTTCAAGCCCTATGGATGATAGGACTATTTAATCAGACTAATCAAAACCGTGGAACAATGATCAATAATTGATCGTGAAACATAAAAAATCACTAAAACAGCCTGAGCGTGACTGCTTAGGCTGTTTTTACATCCATAAGACATTGTTTTAAAATGCTTTTTACAAAGAATTTCGTATAAGGTGTATTATGTTAATTTTAGGAAATCTTAAGCTTTAGCCAACATAATCTTCAGTTGATATTACTTGAGCATATGCAAATTCAAAAGCGGCCATTAATGTTGCATGGACATGACCAGCAGGTACTTTAACGCCATTAAATTCCAAGTCAGCTCTGGCCCTAGAATCATTTTTTTAACTTTTCATAATGAAGAATAAAAATAACTCAATGTTTACTTTAGGTTTTATACGCTTTTTCTTTTCAGGAGATAATGCTAGGATCAAAATTGGCTAACATTAAATAATCATAATGAATAATCTTCAAATAGTTATAGCACAAGCTCTACATTCATATGAATTTGAACATATGGAGCAATCAATAAGTAAATCCATTAGCGACACTATATTGGAAATATTGGTCAATGATGGGCCTTTTGAAAAAATTGATTGTTATCTGTATTCAAAAAAAGATTCTAAAAAAATTCTAAAAAGCTCTATACACTATGTAATTGCTGTCTTAGAAAGGGCGAAGTATAGAGTACAGAGAGCTCAGCAAGATAATCTGAGTCCTTTGTATATCTGCTTATACGTGATTAAGAAAATTGAGGGCTTTATCGAATACTTAAATACTAAATTTCAACTGTGAAAGCCTCCATTTAACATAATGGAGCTTATGCGAAATGGATCTTTAAGATTACTTTAAGATCAGTAGCTTACATTGAGTCATACCCTCTGGAACGACCTCGTTCAACCGACTTAGAAACAAGTCGGTTTTTTTATGCTCAATTTTGATACTTCTTGCCAATAAAATTGTTTAAAAAATAATCAAAAATAGCAATTCCATAGAGTTTATAAGCTTTTTTACCCAAAAGAATCCACTATTTCTGTGGATAACCACTGGGATAAATTTTGATTATTTTTTGTACGTTTTGGCTTACAGCGTTTCACGAAATTGTCTGTATCTATCCCCCGATGAAGCTCTTATGATCGATCTATATGGACAGGATGTTCAATGACTTAAAACAACAATAATAATCAGTCAGACACCATGACCATCAGGTAGTCAGCCCTACCTATGCGCTCCATACTGAAAAATCCCGACATGACGTCGGGATTTTTTATTGCCATTTGCAAAGTCATTCAATCAGATTTAATATATAGACTGTAATCTATATTGTGATTGTAATATGTGGACAGTCATTACAACGGATCTGTTTAATGAATGGCTTGAACAGCAAGATGAAGCAACACAAGAGAAAGTCTTAGCTGCATTGGTTGTTCTACAACAGCAAGGGCCTAGTTTAGGTCGTCCTTTAGTAGATACCGTCTACGATTCTAAATTTACCAATATGAAGGAACTACGTGTTCAGCATCGTGGTAAACCGTTAAGGGCATTTTTTGCATTCGATCCCCTAAGACAAGCGATTGTGCTGTGTATTGGTGATAAGAGTAATAAAAAGCGTTTTTATACAGAGATGCTAGCAATTGCAGATGAGCAATACGCACTTCATCTCTCAACTTTAGGAGATCAATCTAATGGCTAAGAGCTTACAAGAATTATTGGCTAGTCGCTCTCCAGAGAGTCAAGCTCGTATTCAAAAAATGGCTGATGAATTACTTTTAGAAAGTCAGCTTCACCTTATCCGAGAAGAGTTAGAAATTTCCCAGAAAGAACTAGCTGCAACCCTTGGAATTAAACAGCCGTCATTATCAGCAATCGAAAATCGTGGTCATGATCTTAAAATTTCAACGATGAAAAAGTATGTTGAAGCAATGGGTGGAAAACTTCGTATTGATGTAGAGCTTCCAACAGGAAAACACATAGGGTTCAATGTCTAATAATAAACCTTTGAAAAATAGTACTAAATTACTTGTTAACTTAGACAAGTTTATATTTTTAGTCAATGCTGCCGATAGCCTAGAAGAAATTGAAATTATTAGAGATTTATGCTGTGAATATTTTTCACATTGTAAGAGGCCAAGCTATTACATTGATATTTTTGACAATGCTTATTGGATAAAATATTACGAAATAGCTTAATCCTTCTAGATTCGCATAAGAGTTTCTATGTTAAATAGGACTAAAAATATACTCTAATTTTAGAGTTTTCTTTTAGGTATGATGTAAAAACATACAAGCCTAAGAGTTTAATTTAAAGGTTAAGAATTGAATAAATTAGTAAATATTTTTATGGCTTTAGGAGTTTGCCTTTCAATGGAAACATTTGCAGAACCTGTTTTTTCTAATGATTTATTAGCGAAAGCAGAAAGTGGAGATACTTCTGCCCAGTTAGAATTAGCTGAGATTTATCTATATGGTCATGGTGTTGATTCAGATGAAAATCAAGCTGAAATTTGGGCTATTAAATCAGCTGAAAATGGAAATGTAGCAGCAATGTTTTGGTTAGCTGATGGATATGTTACCTATGCTAGATTAATAGAGGATGATGACAAAAACGATTCTTTAGAACATTTCCAAAAAGCTTTTAAGTGGTTTCAGAAAGCTTCAGAAAATGGTCATTCTGAATCAATGGTTGAGTTAGCTGACCTATATACTCGCGCAGATAGCGGAATAGAAGTTAATATTAAGAAAGCTTTAGAACTTCGTGAAAAGGCTGCAAAGTTAGGTAATAAGAAAGCAATGCGAAGTCTTTCCGTTATGTATCGTGATGGTATAGGCATTCCTAAAAATACTGATTTAGCTCAAAGTTGGTGGGATAAGTCTGAAAATTAATTTTAGTAAAAGTTAAGGATTTTTTAAGAGTCTAATAAATGAATAGTGTTCATGAAATTATAGAAAAAATACATAATGAATGGGAGATTGAACCTAAGAAAGCTATTCAGAGAGGTATGGAATGTCCCTTTCCTTTGCAGTGTTCATTAAACCTAAAAAGCAAAATTTACCCACAAATACCCCAAGTACTTTTACCAAAAGTATTAGAGAATTTTTATACAGTATCTAATGGTGCAGATCTATTTAAAGATCAAGAATACGGACAATGGGGCTTAAAATTATATTCTATTGAGGAAGTAATTTTTGCTTCAAAAATTTATAAAAGTAATCGTAATAATGACGCTCTTCAAAGTGACTTAATTATTGGAGAATTCTATGGAGATTCAGACTTATTGTTAGTTCGATGTGATCCTAATAGTGATGATTACGGCTCTATTTTTGTTGTCTTACCTATAGATCAAAGACAAGATTGGTACATTGTTGCTAATACTTTTCAAGAATTCATTAGTAAATTTTATGAAACTCAGGGTGATAAATTCTGGGAACCTTAAAATTATATGGCCGATATAAGCTCTATTTAACTTATGTTCACCTAAAATTTATTTAATTATCACAAAAATAGTATCATTTTTTTGAATTTCATATAACGCCCATTATGTTAAATAAAAAACAAAGGAAAATAATTGACCTATATTTAATTGTGTGCAATTATATTTTACACAATATAATATTAAGCAAGGTAATATACATGAGTACTCTCTATTCAACTCAAGTCAAAGCAGTCGGTGGACGTTCGGGAACGATTCGTAGTGAAGATGGTATCTTAGAACTAAAATTGGCTTTGCCAAAAGAATTAGGTGGTAAAGGTGATGCAACGAATCCTGAACAATTATTTGCAGCTGGCTATGCTGCATGCTTTGGAAATGCAGTGATCCATGTAACTCGTAGCAATAAAGAATATAAAATCCGTGATAACGATGTAGAGGTCCTGAGTACTGTTGGAATAGTTGCTAATGGCAATGGTGGATTTGCCTTGACAGTACACTTAGATGTCACGCTTTCAGGTATTTCACAAGCTGATGCAGAGAAAATCGTGGAACAAACGCATCAAGTATGTCCTTATTCCAATGCTATTCGAGGTAATATACAGGTGTCTACCACTGTCTATACCAAATAAAAAGCTATGTCCAAGAATCAGCTTTGCTTAGATGAGCAACTATGTTTTCCTATTTATGCTGCATCTAATTTAATCGTAAAAGCTTATCGCCCTTTTCTTACACCTCTCGGACTCACTTATCCTCAATATTTAGTGATGTTGGTTTTGTGGGAAAAAGAATGTGTAAGTGTGGGTGATCTTGGACAAATTTTACATCTTGATAGTGGAACATTAACCCCACTATTAAAAAGAATGGAGACATCTGGTCTAATTAATCGATCACGTGATCCTAATGATGAAAGACGAGTTCTTATTTCATTAAAAGATAAAGGGCGAGACTTATCTGCTGAAGCAGAAAAGATTCCTAAAGAGCTTACCAAGAACATTGAGTTTGATAACTTAAATCAATTACGAGATGAATTAAAAGTATTAGTTAATCTATTATCAGAAAGAATTTGAGACCTCTTAATATCTGATAATGGAAGCCTGTTTACTTTCAAGAATCAATTAGTTTTTCTAAAATTAACATAATACACCTTATACGAAGTCAAAAAAATATATCTATATGATAATTAATGAAATTGTAAAACCTATTCATAATGACCATTATGTAAAATGGAGATGATAGAAGTGTACTAGTGAGTACACTTCTATCATAAAAAAGAGAGCTGCTAGCTCTCTTTTTTATGTTTTATTCAAAATGAAGTTGATATTTATCCGTCGTAATCTTGATCTTGAGGTTCTTATATTTTCGTTTTGTGGCACTCAGGGCTGAATCTGTCACTTCTGCATGAAATTTAGGGTCATTCATTAGATCATGAAATAGTTTATATCCAATCAATAACTTACTGGATTTTTTCTTTTCCTTTAGATCATTTTCAATCAACTGATCCAATTCTTTTACAGAAAAACTATGCATATTACCCTCTATAGTATCTTTCTGATAAAACACCATACAGACTTAGTAAGAGGATTTAAAGCTTATTAGATAATTGATATTTATGAAATTGTGAGAAAAATAATATATTAGATTTATTTATTTATTTAAGTTAAGTTTTTCTAAAAATAACATAATACACCTTATGCGAAATTCCAATGTAAGCCCAAAATAGAAATGTCCAACTTCTCTAAAATCCCTGCTAAATAAACTACTCTTCGCCTTTTTCTAAGGCCTTTTTAATTTCAATTACTGACAATAATTCTCCGCCCTTTTGCCAGGTATGTAATCCTTCTAACACCTGAATAAAAAGTTTATTTGCTTTAAAATATTCATTTTCATATGTCTTAACATCTTTAAAAATTAAAGATTTACGTACTTCATTATGAAACTTTGTCGTATTCACAATCCGATTGGTAATCTGTTGAGGAGTATCATTGCTAATATCAATATTGAGTTTCTTAAATGCGACAAGAACAGCACCACCTAATTCAAATTTACGTTGATTTTCAGCTTTGCGTTTTTTCCCAGCATCCTTCTTCTGTAGCTGACTCAAATACAATTCTAAATCACTGTATTCAAGCTTTTGCGCTTTAAAATTCAGATACCGTGTCGCCAAGGTTTTTAAAATATTTAGTTCCATCTGATCTAGTGCATTCTTTTGAAAAAGTTCATACAGATCTAAAAACTTCTGTTCATACTCGGTTTTAAGAGGCAGATTATTCAACTCTTCAAACAGCAATTTCAACTTCAGATGTTCACGATAAGGTTTTAAAGCCTCTTTGACCAGAACCTGATCTGTCTGAGTTAGCCCCTCAAAATTACAATCAACACTATTTAAAGCCTTTAACACTTGAGATTGAAGATCAGAAAGCTGTTCTTGCTGTTCTAAAAACTCTACAAATGCATGTAACTCAGCAATCTGTAACAACTGAGCAGGTCGACCACGCTTTTTTGCTTTTTCCATTTCCATCATCTGCCGCCAAATTTTCAGAACTGCAACCTCTTTAAATATGGTTTTACCATATTTAAAGAGGGCAGTCTGAAAATAATTATTTAATATAAAAATAAAAATTCTTTTCAAGAAATTTTATTTTTATATTAAATAATTCGCACTTGACAGTTTCTCCTCATCGGAGAAACTAGTACGCAATGGGGCGCTTCCCCCTTGACCCCCTTCAACCGGATTTTTCAGCCATACAGGCATTTCAAATCCGGGCGGTTTTCATTCCGTTTCACTGCATAAAAACCGAACCCACAACCCAGCAGAGGTGAACATGGCCAGCTACCACTTCAGCGTCAAAAGCAAAAATAAGGGCTATGCGACCGGCCATTATCTCTACATTTCCCGGCTGATGCAGTATGAAGGCATCCGCAAAACCAGCAATGAGACCATAGAACATATTGAACCTGGTCGATGTATGCCTGCCTTTGTAAAAGATCCCATTGATTTTTGGCAGGCAGCAGATACGTATGAACGAGCCAATGCCAAGGCCTACATGGAGTATGAAATTGCCCTACCGAATGAGTTCACGTCAGAACAGCGTAAAACGCTCATAGAGACGTTTTTAGACAAACATATAGTTCCACAGCAATATCCGCACTCATACGCCATACACAACGTAAAATCACGTATCAGTGGCGAAGATCAGCCTCATTGTCATCTGATGTTCTCGCTAAAAGCGGATGACGGCATTGAACGCAGCGCAGAACAGTACTTCAAACGCTATAACCCTCAAGATCCAGCCAAAGGCGGTGCCAAAAAAATCCAACTTCAAGATGGCCATGAAGACTATTCCACTTTTTTGATCTATATCCGAAAACAATGGGAAAATCATTTGAATGATGCCCTTGCACAGCACTGCCCGACCGTCACCTACACACTGGATGGCCAAGACATCACCATCAAAAATCAGGTTTCAGCAGACAGCTATGAAAAATATAACGAGATCCACAGCACGCTATACCTTCCAGAGCCAAAACTAGGCGTTGGACAACAAAATGCGACAGCGGAATATCTCGCCCAAATCCAAAAAATCAGAGAACACAACCAGCAAGAACGAGAACTCGAAGAACGCCAAAAGCAATTAGATCAACAACATGAATATTTTTATAGTGCTGAAAACAACCCATTTTCATCATTGGAAGTCATGTATTACCTGAATTACTTAATCAAGAATGCAACAAATAAGGACAAACTAAAAAATGATTTGAATGAAATTATCAAAAACCAAGGCCCTATACTTAAACAAGAAGCTTGGTCCATCTACGAAATGAATGAAAAACTAGAAGACTCAAGACGTAACAGTACCCCATGTTTTGAGTTCGAGGTGCATTCACTTCCTGAATACGTATTACCGATACAAAATACGCCTCCCAAACGCACTCAATCAGAACCAGTACAACCTAAAGCTGATGATTATGATTACGGTGGCCCTGGTTTTTAAGCTCAGTTGGTTTTATCCAAAGTTTACAGAGCGAGTGTCTACGAGCGAACAGACACAATTAAAATTTTTGCCATGCTTTTTCCCTGATTACAAACTCCCCTTTGCTGCTGAGACTGAGATACAGAGCATCCCGGAGGGTGCGAACAGATTTAATTTGCATCTAGGTCGAGCGAAGCGAGTATAAAAAACTTATGAGCGAAGCGAATTCCGAGTTGCTTTTGCTTTTTTGAAGTTATCACGAGATTAACCCAAAAATTGCCCCTTCGAACTGAGCGTAAGCGAAGTTCAATAGAGTTTGAGCGTAGCGAAAACATAGGGCAATTTTTCATTCATTGGGCTTTTAATTATTTTTAATCTTTTAAATGCTTTTAAATAAGCTGTAAACCTTTATTTATAATAGTTTCATAGTTAATAAAACTAGGTTTATCGACCCATAAAACTAGGTTTATCGACCCATAAAACTAGGTTTATCGACCCATAAAACTAGGTTTATCGACCTTAAAGCTAGGTTTATCGACCCATAATTAAGTTAATTTACAACTCAATTGAAATA